>CAXXUF010000001.1:0-33583 GCA_963422605.2 Tepidiformaceae bacterium | reverse complement strand
ACGGCGCTGGTGGAGGTGCCCTGCGACACCTGGGGCGGGTTCGTGTGGTTCAACATGAACCCCGACGCTGAGCCCCTGCTGGAGTTCCTCGGGGTCGTCTCCGGGCACCTCGCGCCCTACCACTTCGAGGAGTACGCGATCGTCCAGGACATGACGATCGAGTGGGACACGAACTGGAAAGCCTCGGTGGACGCCTTCAACGAGGTGTACCACGTGCAGGGTATTCACCCGCAGCTGCTGGAGTCGCTCGACGACATCCACGTGCAGATCGATCTGTACGAGCGCCACAACCGCTACCTTGTGCCGTTCGGGCTCGTGAGCCCGCGCTACCCCAACCAGAACGAAGTCACGGCGCCCCTGCGGGAGTTCCTGCGCGGCGCGGGGGTCGCCCCTGACACGTTCGAGGGTGGCATGGGCGATGTGCGCCCCGCCATGCAGGCGGCCACGCGCAAGTCGGCTGAGGCCCAGGGGCTTGACGTCTCCGGGCTGAACGATGACCAGATGTCCGACGACTACCACTACTACCTGTTCCCCAACCTCACGTTCAACATCACGGCGGTCAGCTTCGGCTTCTTCCGCCAGCGCCCACACGCCACCGACCCGAACAAGATGTACTTCGACATGCAGAGCTACGTACGCGTGCCGGAAGGCGCGGACGCGCCCCCGCGGCCAGTGCATAGCCAGCACAAGCACGGCGAGATCTCAATCGGGCTGGTGATGGACCAGGACTCCTACAACCTGCCGCGCGTGCAGAAGGGGATGAACTCGCGCGCCTACAAGGGGCTGTTGATCAACTACCGCGAGCGTCGCATCCGCCATATGCACAAGACGCTCGACGGCTACCTCGAGGGCCCCGACCGCTAGCCCCGCCCGTGGGGACCGGGTTCACGGTCGGAGCCGCACCGGGGCTCCGACCGTGACGGTTGCGCAGCGCTGATGGCGGGCGAGTTCGACGCCGAGACCGAGGTGGCGCTCGATCAGCTCGCGCGCTTCCTTGGCGAAAGCGATCGCGAACCCGCTCGCGAGGCCGCGGTCTATGCCATCCTGATGGCCGAGGCCGACCTCTCGCCGGGGAGCGCGGCGGTCGCAGCCTGGTGCTACGAGTACGCAAGCGAGGGTATCCCCTACCACCAGTGGCCCGCGCTCGTGGCCATGCGCATCCACGCTCCCGATGCGCCCGCATCCCCGGCTGCCCGTGCCCACGCCCGCGCGCGCCACGATTCCCTTGCGCAGGGCCTCACCGATAAGGGCGAGATTCCCTAGCGGCGGCGGTCAAACGCGAGCGTGGGGCTCTCTTGAACCGTTGGAACGGCCGAGGAAGATGCCGAGCTGCATCCGCGCCGGGCAAGGGCGGTGGGGCGCTACCCGCCGCCCTTGCCCGTGAGACCGTAGCGGGGGTAGGGGCCAAAGGCGGCGCACTCGAAGTGGGCGGACCCCACCTGTTCGCCGCTCTTGAGGAGCACGAAACTCTCCGCCAGTACCGTTGGGAACTCCACTTCGTTCCCCTCCCCGTCGATGATCTTCACCGGGTGCGTGCAGTCCCAGACCTCACCCTCTTCGTGGTAGTCGCCGCGATACGCGCCCTGCCCGAGACGGTCGTTGAAGCCGCCGAAGTAGCCTCCGCCCTGGCAGTACACCCAGCCCATGTCTTCAATCTCGAACTCCCGCCGCACGCCCTCGGCGTCGGTGATGGCAACGGCGCCACCGCGCAGACGGCTCGTGCCCTCGTAGAAGGTCAGGTCGTGAGTGACCTCCGTCACGGCTACCTTGCGGTCGGCGTGCAGGATTTCGCCCGTCATCGGGTTCCAGGAGCCGTCCACGTTGGCGATCGCTCCCGACCACTGCACGCCGTCGGGGTCTTCGATGAACTCGTAGAAGCCGGCGTGATCGGGCATGGTGTAGAGCACCCAGTTACGAAGGCCCGCGGGGCGGCGCACTGTGGGCGGTGGCGCCGAGTGCGTCGGCGGGCCGCCCCGACCGCGCAGGATGCCCCACGAGTGGTTGCGGAAGACACCCGAGCGCTCGGGTGTCAGCTCGAAGCGCTTGCCCGCGACCTCGATCCACCCATCCGCGCGCCCCGGCACCTCGTAGGTCATACGCTCCATCAGCAGCCAGCCGTCGAGGCGGTTGGCGCTGAGGGGGCCATGGTACGGCTGCCCCACCGTGTGGCAGACGATGTCGCAACTGATGCCGAAGTCGTTCGGCTCCAGCACCAGCCGGATCGACTTCATCGGCTCCAGCAGATCGATGCGCAGCGGGCCGGCCTGATAGCTGAAGTCGGGGCGCAGACGCCGCGAAACGCGGAAATTGTGCTGCATCCCCTCGTGCCGAATACAGACGAACCCGTCGAGCACGTCCGTGTTCTGGTAGAGCCGTACGGTCGAGACGAGCGAGACGTCGCCGTCCATGTCGCAGAGGCAGATGTAGTGGCCGTCGTTCCAGTGCTTGTCGGAGGTGTGGACGGCCGCGAATGTCTCCGCCGTCTGGTGGAAGGGATATTCATCGGCCTTCGTCAGCATGGGGTCAGCTCGATGCAGCGGCTGGCTGGCTGCGGCCCGGAATCGCCGCAGCGCCTCCGCCCGTGTAGAGCGCCCTGCCGTCGTTCACCTCGCGCCAGTGTGTGTGGGCGAGGGTGTGCATGATGAAGACGGCCTGCTGGGCGTTCCACAGCCCCTGCACGTCCTGCGTCTGGTTTACCGCCTCCTTGGTGATCTTCAGTCCGAACGATGGCTTCTCCGCGATCTTGCGCGCGAGCTTCTCGACGTACTCGCTGAGTTCGTCGCGCGGCACGACCTCGTTCACCATGCCCGCCTCGTAGGCGCGGCGCGCGCTCACCCAGTCGCCCGTGTAGAGCATCTGGCGGGCGAGGCGGTGGCCGAACTCCCAGGGATGGGCGAAGTACTCGACACCGGGGATACCCCAGCCGACGACGAGGTCGCGGAACTCGGCGTCCTCGGAGGCGATGATGATGTCGCAGACCCAGGCGAGCATGAGGCCGCCGGCGATCGTCTTGCCCTGCACCTCGGCGATCATGGGCTTGGGGAGGTTGCGCCAGCGGCGGCACATCTGGAGGTAGATCTCCTCCTCCTTCGCCATCGCGCCCTCGGCACCTTCAAGGTCGAAGTTGGCCCACGTGCCCACGGGGCGCACATCGTTGAAGCCAAGGCCCGTGCCGCCGCGCATGTCGTGGCCGGAGTTGAAGTGGGGGCCCTCGCCGCTGAGGATGATGACCTTCACCTGGTCGTCCCGGTTGGCGTGGTCGAAGGCGTCGTTGAGGTCGCGCGTGAGCCGCAGGTCCTGGGCGTTGCGCGCCTCCGGTCGGTTCATGCGGACGCGCACGATCTCCGGCGTGAGGTTCTCGTAGAGGACGGTCTGGTACTCGGGCATGGGGCCTCCTCGGTCGTGCCGCGAATCTTAGGGGACTCGTGCGCTCCCCGCCGCCTACCCGCCCCGCGCCCAGGCGACGCGCTCGTCGATCTGCCGTTCGAGGCCGTGCTCGACGGGCGTGAACCCGTTCGCGGACCAGAATGGCTCGCCGCTGTAGTTGGCGGAGAGCACATGCAGCGTGCAGCGCTCGTAGCTCTCGGCACGCGCCCAGGCCATGCCGTGGTCGAGCAGCGCCCGCCCGACGCCGCCATCCTGCGCGTCGGGCTCGATGACGCCCATGAAGAGGTAGGCGTTGCCCGCGGAGTTGATGTAGGGCGGGATGAATCCCTTCGCCAGAAAGCTCGTGAGCCCCACAGGACGGCCCTCGCGCCAGGCGATGAAGTGGGGGTTGGCCGCGTCCTCCAGCAGCGAGGCGAAGAAACGGCGTGCGAGCCGGTCGTGCTCGGGCAACACGGGCCAGTACATGAACATGGGCGAATCGAGGTGGTGGCGCCCGAGCGAGCGTGCGAGCTCGACGAGCACACCCACGTCCTCGCTGCCAGCGGCGCGAATCTCGACGCCCGCGGCGCTCGCCTCCGCCACGGGTCCCGTCCCCTCCCGCACGGAGACGCTGACGTGCCGCCCGAAGCCGAGGTTGAACCATGCCTCCTGAAGGCGCGTGTCGCTTGCGATGACGTTTACCGAGTGGTGGAAGTAGCCCGCCGCCACCCAGCGCGCGGCCAGCTCGCGGTAGAGCAGACGGCAGACGGTGCTGGCGTCGTATGCGGGCGCGATGGCGTAGTCGCGCGCGCCGAGGCTCACCGAGCGCGGGTGGGAGATCTGTGCCATGTAACTGTCGGGCGGCGCTCCGGCGGTGCGCTCTCCGATGGCGAAGCCTGCCAGGCCGTTGCCGTCGAGCGCGACCGCGCCGTCGGTCCGCTCGTGGTCGAGCCACCTCGCGAGTATGGCGCGCGCTTCCTCGGAGGCCTCCAGCGCCTCCGTGAGCACGCCGTGCCGCTCGCGATCGCGCCGGTGCGTCTCGGCGAGCAGCGCCGCCGCTGCGTCGAGATCGCGGTGCTCGAAGCGCCGTACCGTCAGGCGAGTCATGGCTCCCTTCCCTCTCGGCGATGCTACGCCGCCGCCCCTTGCGGCGCGCGCTCCTCTACGCTTGTACCTACGGAGGTGCAGCATGGATCTCGGCTTGACGGGACGGAAGGCGATCATTCTGGGGGGTAGTCGCGGCATTGGCCGCTACACAGCGGAAGCGCTGCTCGCGGAGGGGGCGAGCCTCGCCATCTGCGGGCGTGATGCGGAGAGGCTTGAGCACGCCTGCGGCGAGCTCGCCACCCGGACCAGGGGGATCGTGCACGCGGCTCCTGCCGACCTCGCGGACCCGGACTCTACGCGCGCCTTCGTAGCGGGCGCCATCGAGGCGCTCGGCGGCCTCGACATCCTCATCCACAACGCTACCGGGCAGGCAGGCCAGGATGCCGAAGGGTGGCGCAGCAGCTTCGATGTCGACGTGATGGCGGGGGTGCACGCGGTTGAGGCCGCACAGGAGGCGCTCGAGGCGAGCGACGCCGCCAGCGTGACCTTCATCGGCTCAACCGCCAGCAAGCAGTGGTTCGGGCGCTGGTCCTCCTATGGGCCCGCGAAGGGCGCGATGCGCGTGCTCGCCAACGAACTCGGGCAGGCGCTTGGGCGCAAGGGGATCCGCGTGAACGCGCTCTCGCCGGGCGCGACGCTCTTCCCCGGTGGTGGCTGGGACCGCACGCGCGAGGCGAACCCCGACTTCTTCCGCGGCGTTGAGCGCAGCATCCCCTTCGGGCGGCTTGGCAGCGGCGAGGAGGTGGCGCGCGTCATCGCTTTCCTCGCCAGTCCTGCCGCGAGCTGGATCAACGCCACCCACATCGTCGTCGATGGCGGCCAGGGGAAGTTCGTCGAGTAGCCCGGAGTCACGCGGCGTGGGCCGTGGCGTCAGCGGGGCGAAGGAGGCTCGGCTGCTGGTCTGCGCGGGCGCAGCGTGGGAGCGGCCTCGCGGTCGCGGATGAGAAGCGCGGCGAGGATGCCGAATGCGACCAGGAGGGCCGTCGCGATGAAGCTCTCGCCAAAGGCGCTCACCGACGCGGCAGCGTTGTCGAGGCGGCCGAGGACTGCGCCGTGGCGGGCAAGGCCGCTCGTGAGCACGGTAGCGGCAATCGCAACGCCGAAGCTCTGGGCGACCTGGCGCGTGGCGTTGAAGGCGGCGGTGGCGCGCCCCGTCGCGGCCATGCTGATCGTGGCGAAGGCGGCCGTCTGCAGCGGGACCAGCATCAGGCCGAAACCCATCCCGCGCGCGAACATCGCCCCCCGAATCCACCAAAGGTTCGTTTCGAGGTCCATCAGGATGAGCGGCACGGTGGTGATGCTGGCAATCAACAGGCCCGTAGCGACGAGCCGCCGCGGCCCCACGATCGGGTAGATGCGTGCAAGCAGCGGCGCGAGGGCCATTACGCCCACGGCCTGCGGGAAGGTCACGAGGCCGGATTCGAGCGGGCTGAGGCCGCGTTCGAGCTGGAGGAACAGCGGCAGCAGGAAGAGCGTCGCGGAGAAGCCCATGAAGGCCAAGCCCTGCGTCAGGTTCGCCACCGCGAACATGCGGTTAAGGAAGAGGCGAACGTCGATGAGCGGCTCCGGGCGCACGCGCTCGATCGCGACAAAGGCGGCCAGCAGGAGCAGGCCCCCGGCCCCGAAGCCGAGGACGCGGGCATCGCCAAAGCCGCGCTCACCCGCTTCGGCGAGCCCGTAGAGGAAGAGCGCGAGCCCGCCCGAGGCGGATACGAGGCCCGGGACGTCGAGGCGTCCCGGTCGCTCCTCGCGCTGCTCGCGCAGGTAGAGGACCGCGAGTGTGATGCCGAGGACGCCCACGGGGAGATTGACGAGGAATATCCACGGCCACGAGAGGAAGTCAAGGATGACGCCGCCCAGCAGGGGGCCGCTGGCGGGGGCGAAGGTTGTGGGCACGACGAGGATGCCAGCGGCGAGCGCGCGCTCGGGCTGGGGAAAGGCGCGGAAGACCATCGTCTGCGCTACGGGCATGAGGAGGCCGCCGCCTATGCCCTGCAGCGCGCGGAAGGCGATCAGGCTCTCGATGTTCCACGCCACCGCGCAGAGCGCCGACCCGGCGGTGAACAGCCCGAGCGCGATGAGGAAGAGCCGCTTCGTGCCGAAGCGGTCGCCTGCCCAGCCGCTGACGGGGATGAAAACGGCGACGCTGAGCAGATAGACGGTGACGACCCACTGCACCTCCTGCGTTGAGGCGTCGAACTCGGCCGCCAGCACGGGCACGGCGACGTTCACGATCGTGAGATCGAGCAGGTTCATGAACATCCCGAAAACGCTGATGAGCGCGATGACGTACTTGTGCTCGATGCGCATGCGCTCCGCCCTAGCGCGGGGCCTCACCGCCGCGGCCGTCCGCGAGCTCCCGTGCCAGCCCTTCGAGGAACTGGCGGATGAGGATGCGCAGGGAGCCACCGATGAAGCGCCCGCCGAGCCGCGTGAGCGCGCCGTGGACCGTGAGATCGCCGCGGTAGCGCAGAATCGTGCCGTCCTCGTCTTCAGCCACGGTCACGCTCCCCTGGCCCATCGCCGTCCCCTCCGCCGCCGCCCCCGAGAGCCGCAAATGGTACGACTCGCGCTCCACGACGTGGCTCACGCGCGCGAGCCCGCGGAAGCGCCCCCAGAAGCCGCGCACCTCGATGAAGGCGACGAGCTCGTAGGTGTCCGCGTCGAGCCGCTCAAGCGATTCGATTGCGGGCAGCGCCGAGCGCAGCGTGGCGGGGTCGAAGAGCGCCCCCCACAGATCGTCACGTGGCGCCTCGAACCGGTGCTCGCCCTCGATCTCCACCCGCCAGCCGCCTGCGCGCAGCGTCGCGCTCGGTGCAATGCTACCCCGCTCTCAGCCCGCTATGATGCGTGACGCCATGCTCGACCGCTTTCGCGTCCCCGACGAGATCGCCGTTCGCGTCTCCCCCGCGGCCATGCACGCCGCTGTCGTGCGGATTTTCGAGGCGCTCGGCACGCCGCCCGATGACGCCCAACGCTGCGCCGAAACGCTCCTCTACGCCGATCGTCGCGGCATCGACTCGCATGGCGTGAGCAACATGATGCGCGCCTACGTCGCGGGCATCCGCGGGGGCGCCATCAACCCTGCGCCAAAGTGGCGCATCATCCGCGAGGCTGAGGCTACGGCCACGATCGACAGCGACGAAGGGCTCGGGCTGACGGTCGGCCCCCAGGCCATGGACCTCGCCATCGAGAAGGCGCGGCGCTGCGGCGTCGGCGCCGTCGCCGTGATGAACGGGCGCCATTTCGGCGCCGCCGCCGTCCACGCCCACCGCGCGATCGCGCACGACATGATCGGGATCGCCACCACCGTGGGCGGCAGGCAGGTCGCGCCCACCTTCGGCGCCCAGGCACTGGTCGGCCTCAACCCCCTCGGCGTCGCCGTGCCTGCGCGCGAAGAGGCGCCGTTCGTCTTCGATGCCTCCATGAGCTCCGTGGCGGGGAACAAGATCCGGCTCGCGCGCCGCCTGGGCACGGACATCCTCCCGGGCTGGATCGCGGAGAACGACGGCACGCCGATCATGGAGGAGCGCGCCGTGCCCGACGAGTTCCTGATGCTGCCGCTCGGCGGCACGCGCGAGATAGGCTCACACAAGGGCTACAGCCTCGCGGTCATGGTGGATGTGCTTAGCGGCGTTCTCTCGGGCGCGGGCCCCGGCGTCGCCCCCCGCCAGGGCGGCGGGCACCACTTCCTCGCCTATCGTATCGATGCCTTCACCGACCTCGAGACCTTCAGGGACGATATGGACCTCTCCCTGCGCGCGCTGCGTGAGTGCCCTCCCGCGTCCGGAGAGGAGCGCGTGCGCTACGCTGGTCTGGGCGCGTACCAAACCGAGCAGGAGCGCGCTGAGCTCGGCATCCCCTACCATCCCGAGGTCGTCGAGTGGTTCCACGAGATACTCGCGGAACTCGCGCTGCCCGACGATCTCCCGCGCGCATAACGTCCCACACGGCGGGCGTCGATCGCTAGAATCGCCCGACATCCCTCAAGGAGATGCACGATGGAGGTTGCAGGAAAGGTTGCGCTCGTTACCGGTGCGTCGTCCGGCATCGGCCGCGCCACTGCGTTCGCGCTCGCGGAAGCGGGGGCGTGGGTCGCGGTCGCCGATATCGACCGCGCCGGCGGCCAGGCGACGGTTCGCGCGCTCGCGGAAGCCGGCGGCGAGGCTGCCTTCTTCGAGGCCGACGTCTCGACCGCGACCGGTGTGGAGTCGCTGTTCGCCGCCGTTGAAGCGGCCTGCGGCGGCATCGACATCGTCCACAACAACGCGGGCATCATGACCGGCGACACGCCCGGCTGGCCTGACGCCGCCCTCGCGAAGATTCACCTCGTGATCAGCGTGAATGCCGCCGGCGTGATGATGGGCACGGGCGCGGGCGTGCGCGCGCTGCGCAAGCGGGGCGGTGGCGCTATCGTCAACACCGCCTCGGTCGCCGCGCTCGGCCCGATGCCGAACGACCCCATATACGCGGCCTCGAAAGCGGCCGTGGTGAGCTTCACCGAGTCGTGTGCGGGTCTCCGCGAGTCGGAGAATATCCGCGTCAACGCTGTGCTTCCGGGGATGGTGGATACGCCCATCATCGCGAAGACGGGCGATGGTGTGACCCCTGCGGAGTGGCTCCAGCCGGCGATCGCCGCCGCCACCATGCTTCAGCCCGAGGACATCGCCAGGGCGGTGCTCGCGCTCATCCGCGATGATTCGAAGGCGGGCGTTGCCGAGGTGGTTGCGCAACCTGCGGGTGCGCCCGCGCAGGCTGGTTAGCGAGCCGCGGCCGCACGGGGAATGCGCGGGGACTCGAGGCGCGCCGCCCCGAAGGTCGCGAATGCGGTCACGTTGAAGGCGGGCCGCAGCTGGCGCCAGACGCCCTCGCGGCGCGTCATTGTGACCTCCCAGTTGCGCGCGAGTGTGCCCTCGACCTCCACCAGGGGGATGCGCACGCCGTAGCGCAGCAGCGTGGGCTCGCCCTCCGCCTCACCCGCCACGAGCAGCGCGTCGAACTTCAGCATGGTGGCGTCGCAGCGGCGGAGCGCGCCCATGCGGATGCGGCACAGCTCGCCCTCCGCGCCGGCGATGACGGCGCGAATCTCGCCGTCGCTCACGTCCAGGTCGATTGCGCCCGCGCGCCGCGATCCGCCGAAGCAGCCGCGTGCGTGGGCGAGCTGCTCGTCGCCCGCCACAATCGCGTCCAGGAGCACGTTCCGGATCTGGACGCGATCGCGCGCGCCGAGGAAGAGCCCCGCCTCGCGGTAGGGCCCCGCGGGTGATCGCGGCGCGTCCACAATGATGATCTTCGCGTAAGGGGGGACGGGCCGGATCAGGCCCTCCGGCAGCAGGTCGAGCATCTGGCGCTTGGAGAGCTCGAAGGTGAGGCTCACGACACGGGTATCGGCGAGATCCCAGCCGCCGCCTTCGCCCGCTCCGGGCGTGATCGCGAGACGGTCGGGAATTGACGCGATCGCGCGTGTCCCGAAGTCAGGCACGGCGCGCCCGTCCCTCCCTCACGCGCCCGCC
Organism: Tepidiformaceae bacterium; assembly: GCA_963422605.2. Lineage (GTDB taxonomy): Bacteria > Chloroflexota > Dehalococcoidia > Tepidiformales > Tepidiformaceae > UBA2991. The sequence continues at coordinate 23,597 of CAXXUF010000001.1, read as the reverse complement.
CGTGGCGCGATCGCGAAGGCGAGGGCGTCGCCGAAGTGCGAGGCGAGGAACGCGGGGAGCACGCACGCACGCCATTCTACGTCCGCGGGCGCGGACCGCCCCCAGGCCGCGAGCCCGTCGCGTGCGTTCGCCACGAGCCCCACGCCACGCCCGCCTTCGAACGCCGTCAGGGCGGCCTGCGCGCCCTCTGCGGGCGTCGCGCAGCCACCGAGCACGCGTGCGGCCAGGCGCACGCGGATGAGCGCGTACGGCGCCTCAGGGATGCCCTCGGGCGCTTCGACGAAGGCTTCAGCGGTCGCGGCGCGCAGCCGCTCCGATTCGGCGACGAGCCACATGCCCGTTGCGACGCTGGCGTTGTCGAGCCAGCGCGTGGCCTCCTCTGGCACCAGCGCGGCGGCGGCGAGGCTCGCCGTGAGCGCGCCGAGCCCGAGGAAGCTGCGTCCCACGTTGAGCACGCGCACGCGGTCGGGATCGATCTCCTCGCGGGCGAGGTCGCTGCGCCCGCCCGCGGCGGCGGTGTAGGCGGGCGAGTAGCCGTACGGTCCCACGAGCCCCAGTACAGGGGCGGGACCGCGCGCGAGTGCCTCACGGAAGGCGGCGGTGTAGGCGGATCGGGGCGCGGGGTCGCCGAAGCGGCGCTTCGCCCCGTCCGGCGCGATCACCGCCACACCCCCCAGCGCGCCCGGTTCGATCGCGCTTGTGTAGTCGACGACGATGCGCGTGGCGGCGCTCACGGGCGCAACCCGAAGAGCTGCTCCGCCTCGCGCCGAAGCTCCGCGCGGAAATCCGGATGCGCGATCGCGATGAGCTCCGCCGCCCGTTCGCGGACACTCTTGCCGAACAGTCGCGCGACGCCGTGCTCGGTGATAATCGTGTCGGCCAGCGAGCGCGGGATCGTGACGACCGTGCCCGGCTCGTGCGCCGCCACGATGCGCGAGGCGGCGCCGCCGAGGGCCGTCGACTTCATGACCGTGATGGCGCGCCCGCCCGTTGAGTACATCGCCGCGTAGTGGCTGTCCGGCTGACCGCCGGTACCGTTGATCATGCGCACGCCGTGGACGGTCTCGGCGTTGATCTGGCCTTGCAGGTCGACGTTGATGGCGCTGTTGATCGCGTGCACGCGGTCGTTGGCCGACATCACCTTCGGGTCGAGTACGAGGTCGGAGGGGTGTAGCTCGCAGCGCGGGTTCTCCGCGATGAAGTCGAGATCGTGGGGAGTGCAGCCTGCCCACCCCGCCGCCACGGCGACGCCTGGCCGGAACTGCTTGTGCGCGTCCGTCATCACGCCCTCGTGGATGAGGCGCGTCCAGCCCGGGATGATCATCTCCGAGTGGAGGCCGAGTCCCTGCTTTCCGTCGAACGCCCCCGCCCGCACAAGCGAGCTGCTCGGCTCGCCCACGCCGACCTGGAGGTTCGCGCCGTCGGAGACGACTTCCGCCACGTTGGCCGCGATCGCCTGTGACTCCGGGTCGGGGTCGGGGCCCTTGCCCAGGAGCGGCGCCACCATCGCCGGGTCGAGCTTGTGGAAGTGCCAGTAGCTGCGCCGCAGCAGGCCCCGCAGCCAGCGGTCGGGGGTCGAGTCGATCAGATCGAGGAGGCTGTCGCGGCGAGTCTCGTCCGCGAGGCGCTCCACGTTCGCGCGGATTTCGGCGCTGCCCGGTCCGGGGTCGCCCTCGACGAGGTAGTCGATCTCGGAGACGTGCACGGTGCAGTCGCCGTGGAAGACGGGGAAGGTGTCGTCGATCTCGGCGATCACCGTGTGGCACTGCCGTACGTAGGCGCGCTTGTTGAACAGCATCGGCCCGAAGTTCACGTAGCCCTTCTCGTTGGGCCGGCTCACCCGCGTGATGAAGACGTCGGGGAAGGTGCAGCCGTCAGGGCGCTCGACCTGCTTCAGCTCCGTGGAGAAGAGGTTGGGGATATACGATGCGAGCCCCGAATCCGTCGCGTGGCGCGCGAAGTCGCCGATGAAGATCTGGAAGTCGACGGTGAAGCGCTCGTCGCCGGCCTCGGGCGTGAGCCAGCCCGGATCCTGCCCCGGCGTCGTGAGCCGCACGCGCACGTCCCGGAGGTCGCGCCTCGCAGTGATCGCGTCGAGCACGTAGTCGAGTGAGGCGAGGGAGCAGTAGAGGACGTCGCCGTCACGGACCGCCGCCGCCGCTTCCTCGGCGGAGACCGTGCGATACGCGCCCCCTGCGCCTGTCATGCTCCCGACCCTGCCCCGACGGGCGGTGTGGCGAAGGCGGGCATCACCTCGTTCGCGAAGAGGCGCATCGATTCCAGGTTCTCCTCGTGCGTCGACCAGCGCCCCCCGACGCCCACGTTGAGCGCGTCGACGCCGAGCGCCTGCCAATCCTCGACGGCGCGCGCGACCTCCTCGGGGTTGCCCACGAGCTTGCCGACCTGGTCGGCCCCCAGCGGGGGGCGGAAGGCCGCGCCCGAACCGAGCGAATGGGCGTGATAGGCCGGGCTGGGGTAGGTCGAGCCCATCGTCATCAGGTAGGAGCTGAGCGGCCCGGCGAGCTGCTCGTGCGGCTTGCCTGCCATCTTCTGCGCGTAGTCCGAATCGGGATGGCAGAAGAGCTGGCCTTGCGCACGCACCTGGTTGTTCACGGTCAGGCCGATAGGCTCGGCCTCGCGTGCGGCGCGCCGGTAGTCCGCGATCAGGTCCGCGTACCTGGGGATGCCCCCCAGCGTGACGCCGAGCATGCCGATGCCTTTCTCGCCGGCCAGCACGGCTGTCTCAGGGCTCTGTACGGCCACCCACAGCGGTGGATGCGGCTGCTGGACGGGCTTCGGCAGGACGTTGCGCGGCGGCATCGAGAAATGCCGCCCCCTGATCGAGAACTCGTCGTTCGTCCACATCTGCACGACCGCGCGCGTGGACTCCTCCCACATTTCCTTCGTGTCGTCGGGTTCCACCAGAAAGCCACCCAGCTCCGTCCAGGTCGCGCTTCGTCCCGTTCCCAGCTCGATGCGACCGTTGCTGAGGATGTCGAGCGTGGCGATGCGCTCCGCCACGCGCGCGGGGTGGTTGATGTTCGGCAACATCAGGTAGATGCCGTGCCCGAAGCGGATGCGTTTTGTCCGTGCCGCGCAGTAGGCGAAGAACATGTCCGGTGCGGACATGTGCGAGTACTCCTCGAGGAAGTGGTGCTCGACCGACCAGACGCTGTCGAAGCCGAGCGTGTCAGCCAGCTCGACCACCTCGACGGCCTGGTGGAAGACGCGCGACTCGCTCATCGCGTCCCACGGCTTCGTGACGATGAAGCCCACCGAGATCCCAAACTTCATCTGCGGCCTCCGCCCGCCGCCGCGGGCCGTCCGCATCTTGCCATGCCCACACCGCGCCGGTCAGTCCCGACCAGCTGGCGCCCCGTCTCTCCCGATGTCTGGACGCGGGAAGCTCCCGGAGCCCCTCAGGCCCAGCGGTGGGCTGTCTCTACCGGCACGACCGCAGACGCGGGGATGCCCGCCGCCTCGAGCGCCTCGGCGACATGCGCAACCTCGTGCAGCACGCGGTGAAGGAGTATGTCGCCCAGCGCCACCTGCTTGCCCATCTCCGGGTACGTCTTCGCCAGGTCCTCGTCGCTGAAGCGCTGGATATACATCCAAACGACGCCGTGGGCGGTGTTCAGCTCGATGCGGAGCATTCTGGAATCGAGTGCCCGGAACTTCTCGACCCCGGCGGTGTTGCCCGCGTCACCGCCGAAGGGCAGCTCGCCGGTGGCGATCAGAGTGCGGATACGGGAAGCGATCTCGTGATTGGCGGCGGTGATGTGGCGGAAGATGTCCCCCACCGTCCAGGCGTCGTGCGCGGGCCTGTCGAACCGCTGGCCAGCTGCCGCGATCGCGTCCTCGGTGGCCTGCCAGTGCTCCCTGATCGTCCGGAATAACCCCTCTCGGGAAACCGCTGCGCCAGCTGCCATCATCAACCTCCTGCGTTCCGCGCCCCTCAGGTCCAGCGGTGGGCTGTCTCCAGCGGAACGACGGCGGAAGCGGGGACGCCTGCCGCCTTCAACGCGTCGGCGACGTGCCAGCTCTCGTGCTGCCCCAGCAGCCCCAGCAGCTCACCCAATCCGATTTCCGAGCCCTCTATCGCGTAGGTCTGCGCGAGGTCCTCGTCGCTGAAGCGCTGAATGTACATCCAGACGACACCATGGGCCGTGTTCAGCTCGATGCGGAGCATCTTGTAATCGAGCGAGCGGAACTTCTCGATGCCTGCTTCGTTCTCCTCGGCAGTGGTGAGCACGTGCTCGCCGCTGGCGATCATCGCGCGGATGTCGGCGGGCGTGATATGGCTGGTGCTCGTGATGTGGCGGAAGATGTCTCCCACCGTCCAGCCCTCGTAGGCCGGTGTGTTGAAGCGCGCCCCTGCCGCCGCGATCGCGTCCTCGGTGGCCTGCCACTGCTCCCGAAGCGTCCGGAACAGCGTCTCCCGGGTAACTGCCGCGTCAGCTGCCATGGTCTGCCTCCACGCAGTGCGCCCCTGTCTTGTGCGGGATGGTTGTCCCGTGGAGCGTCAGGTCCAGCGGTGAGCCGTCTCCAGGGGGACGACCGCCGATTCAGGAACGCCTGCTGACTTCAGCGCGTCAGCCACATGCCCGCCCTCGTGCTGCGCGAGCAGTCCGAGAATCTGGCCGAGTGACATCTCCGAGCCCATCAGCGAGTGCGTCTGCGCGAGGTCGTCATCGCTGAAGCGCTGGATATACATCCAGACGACTCCGTGGGCCGTGTTCAGCTCGATGCGGAGCATCTTGTAGTCAAGCGACCGGAATTTCTCGATACCGGCGGCGTTGCCCTCATCGCCGGTGAAGGGGAACTCGCCGCTGGCGAGCAGCGCGCGTATCTGCGACGCGGTGTCGTGGTTGGAGGCGGTGATGTGGCGGAAGATGTCTCCCACCGTCCACTGCTCGTAGGCTGGCGCGTCGAACTGCTCGCCCACCGCCGCCATCGCGTCCTCGGTGGCCTGCCACTGCTCCGCTACCGTCTGGAACAGTGCCTCTCGGGTAACCGCTGCGTCAGCTGTCATCGTCTACCTCCACGAAGTGCGCCCGCATTGTGGCCGATCGCGCGGGGGCGGTCTAGCGGGTGCATGCGCGCCGCACCGTGGCGGCTCCACCCCGTAGGATCGCCTGCGATCGGGGCGTTGCCCGCTCGCCTGGAGGGATCTCATGAAACTTGGAATCGGCATCGGCTATTCGGGTGCGCAGCTGCAGCTGCCGGTGGAGAAGGTGCAGGCCGCCGAGCGGCTGGGCTACGACTCCGTCTGGACGGCGGAGGCGTACGGCTCGGACGCGGTGACGCCGCTCGCCTATCTCGCGGCGGTGACGAGCCGAATCCGGCTCGGCACCAGCATCATGCAGCTGGCCGCTCGCACGCCCGCAAACGCCGCCATGAGCGCCGCCACCGTGGACGCGATGGCGGGCGGCGACCGCTTCATCGCCGGCCTCGGCGTTTCCGGCCCGCAGATCGTCGAGGGCTGGTACGGGCAGCCCTGGGGCAAGCCCTACTGGCGCCTCCGTGACTACGTGGCGATCATGCGCAAGATATTCGCGCGCGAGCGGCCAGTCATGCACGAGGGTCGCGAAATCTCGCTGCCCTACGCAGGCGAAGGCTCCTCTGGCCTGGGGAAACCACTCCGCTCCATCCTGCACATGAACCCGCAGATCCCCATCTGGCTTGGCACTGGCACCGAGGCCAACGTCAAGCTCACCGCCGAGATCGCCGATGGCTGGCTCCCCCTCGGCTACGTGCCCGGTGAGAAACTTGCGCGCTTCCGCCCCTGGCTCGATGAAGGCTTTCGGCGCGCGGGTGGCGGCAAGAGCCTTGCCGACCTCGAAATTCAGGTCAGCGCGACGGTGCGCATCACCGACGACGTGAAGGGCGCGCTCGATGAGATGAAGCCGTTTACCGCCCTCTACGTCGGCGGCATGGGCCACCGCACGAAGAACTTCCACAACGACAACATGGTGCGGCGTGGCTACGGCGACGCCGCCCGGCGCATCCAGGAGCTGTTCCTGGCGGGGCGCAAGGAGGAAGCCACCGCCGCCGTGCCCGATGAGTTCCTCGATGAAACCGCGCTCATTGGCCCCGTCGAGCGTATCCGCGAGCGGTACCAGATCTGGGCCGGCGATCCGATCACGGGTATTACCGTCAACGCGAACCAGATGGAGGCGATGGAGCTCATGGCGGAGCTCGCCGAGTTGGAGCCGACGCGGGCCTGAGCGCGGCTCTCGCGCTACCCGGCCGTGGCGGAGGCGCTCGGGGTGGCAGTGGGCGTGGCGGGCGCTGGCGAGTCGCAGCCGGCGAGTCCCGCCTCGACGGCGTCGAAGTCGGGCTGCGAGATATGCAGCCCCCACGTGACCTTCACCATTGCGTACTGGGCGAGGTAGGCGCAGAGCTGCGCCGGGTTCGTGGGAGCGTAGTCCGCGGGGCCCAGGTCCGACTTCCACGAGTTCTCGCCAGCTTCGATCGCGTTGAGGTTCGCAGGATCGTTCGCGAACTCGTCCCGCTCCTCCCTGGACCATGCCCACGCGCCCGAGCGCCAGGCGTCGGCGAGCGCCACGACGTGGTCGACGTGAAGATCGCCGGGGCTGCTGAACGTGCGGTCCGTGAACGGGTCGTACCACTCCCCGGAACTGACCAGGCACCCTTCCTCGGGATCCATCGTGAACGTGATGGCCTCCTCCTGGAGCACCTCGTGGCGGGTGTTGATGCAGTCCTCGTCCTCATCGAGCCAGTGCGAGAACTCGTCGCGATCGTAGTCTGGCCGCTGCAGATCCGGACTGTCGATGAGCGCTCGCAGCCGCTCTACGAGACTGCGGAGCGCTGGATTCGCCGCAGACGCCTCGGCCACGGTAGGCCTCTGCGTGACTATGGGCGTCGGGGTTGCAGGCGGTTCAACAGTGGCGGTAGGTGCGACAGGGTTCGCCGGCGTGGCCACGGTAGGCGTCTGCGTGGCCATGGGCGTCGGGGTTGCAGGCGGCTCGACAGTGGCAGCAGGCGCAGCAGGGCTCGCCGGCGTGGCGGGTTGAGCGGTGCTCTGCCGGCGCTCGGGAGCGCCACGCGGGGAGCCGTCTCCGTCATCCTCGCGGCCCCCCAACGTGGCCGCGAGGATGACAAGAACAGCGACCGCGATGATCGGCCCCTTGATGCGCCAGCGCAGCCCCCAGAAGCGCGCGAAAGCGACCAGAACCTCGCTGGGTATCGTTCTCCGCCGCGGTACTGCGGGCCATCGCAATTGCTGCTTGCGCCATCTGGCAGGCACGATGAGGGGCTACTGCTCCGGGACGCGGAGCGGCAGCTCGGACTGGATACTGATGTTCATATCACCCGTGCCTGGCCGTCACAGCCGACGCCATCACGATCCCGGTCGAGTCGGTAGGGATCAACGCCCCGCGTCAACACCGTCACGGGCTTTTGGCTTCACATCCGCTGCAGTAGCGATGCGTACTCCCGCGAGCCCACGGGACGCACCACACGCCCCAGTCCTGTCCAGTGCTCCCAGCGCCAATTGCCCGTGGCACGCGGCTGCCCCGCAGGCTCTTCCAGCGACGATGTCTTGCTCGCCAGCATCAGATGGTAGTGCTCGCTGAGGGGTAACGACTCGTTGACCATGCCGACCCAGTAGCGCAGATCGCCACCATCCGGCGCGAACGTCGTACCGAGGTAGCGGTAGCGACCCTGTACGGGAGTCGATGAGCTGTTCTCGTAGCGCGCGTTCGTGCCGAAACGATCGCGGAGCGCCGCCCCGCCGAGGGCGTAGAGGCGGTTCGTGTGCAGCGCGTCATCGAGCCCCACGGCTTCGAGGCCGAGCACGTCGCGCCGAACGAACTCGGCGAACTCGCGCGCCAGACCGTCGGGATCGCCGGCGAGTGCCTCTGCGATCGCGAGCCACGGGACTGTCGCTGGGGCGGCTTCCTCCATGGGTGCATCGAGCCCGACGTGGATGGCGCCGCTGTCACGTCCGGCGTTCGCCTGCAGCGCGCGCAGGTGCCCGACGCCCTCGCGGGGCGCCACAGCCACCTCGACGAACGCCTGCCGCCCGTCCGCGAAGGTAAGCGCGAGGTCCGCGAGGCGGTCGCCGCCCGTTTCGGGCTGGACGGCGACCGCTGCCACCAGCGCCCCGGGCGCGCCCGCGGCCTCCGCGAAGAGCGAGCCCAGGCGCGCGCGGCCCGCCGCCAGCAGGTAGGCGAGCCCGTTCGTGCAGTAGTCCTCGAAGGGCGAGGTGCTGGCCCCGGGCCGGTAGGCGGAGAGCATGGTGAAGAGGTTCGCACCGTCCATGGCCTCAGTATGGCGGTGGGCGTCGCGCCGTCCAGTCAGCCCGTCTCCACCAGCGCGCGGAGCACGCGGACGAGAACCTGCATCCACTCCGCGCCCGCCTGCTCGCGCGGGATACGCACCTGTTCGGGTCCGACGCGCGCGCCGGGGATGGCCAGCGTCGCGACACGCTGCCGGTGGCCATCGTGCGCGCCCCCGCGGAGGCGCAGGTGGAAGCTCTCGGGGCTTGTGGAGATGCGCTCCACGCCCGCTCGCCGTCCGAGCACCCTGATGAGCGCGACCACGAGCAGGTTCTCCACCAGCGGCGGCGGCGCGCCGAAGCGGTCGCGCAGCTCGGCCTCCATCGCCGCCACGCACTCGGGCGAATCGATCGCCGCGATCCGCTCGTAGAGGGCCAGACGTGTCTCCATGTCCGCCACGTAGCGCTTGGGGATGGAGGCGCTCACGGGCAGGTCGAGCCGCGGCGCGGGGGGCAGTGCGCGTGTGGCGGTGGCGGCGCCGCCCTCGAGGCCGCCCCGGAGCGCCTCCACGGCTTCCGCCACGAGCCGCGAGAACAGGTCGAAGCCGACGGCGGCGATGTGGCCGCTCTGCGCGGCGCCAAGCAGGTTGCCGGCGCCGCGAATCTCGAGGTCGCGCAGCGCGATCTGGAAGCCGGCGCCCAGCTCCGTGGCCTCGAAGATCGCCGCCAGGCGCTTCTGCGCGGCCTCCGAGATGGCGCGGTTGCGGTCGTAGAGGAGGTAGGCGAAGGCGCGGTTCGCGGAGCGCCCCACGCGCCCCCGCAGCTGGTAGAGCTGCGCCAGCCCGAACTGGTTCGCGTTGTTGATGATGATCGTGTTGACGTTCGGCAGGTCGAGTCCGCTTTCGATGATCGTTGTGCAGAGCAGCACGTCGTACCCGCCCGCCCCGAACTCGACCATCACGCGTTCGAGCTGCTCCTCCGGCATCTGCCCGTGGCCGGTCGCAATCGCGGCCTCGGGGACGAGCTCGCGCAGGCGCAGGGCGAGACGCTCGATGGTCTGTACCCGGTTGTGCACGAAGTAGACCTGCCCGCCGCGCTCTATCTCGCGCACGATCGCCTCGCGCACGATCTCGTCGTCCCATCCAGTAACGTAGGTGCGCACGGGCAGGCGCTCCTCGGGAGGGGTCGCCACCATCGACATGTCGCGGATGCCCGCCAGCGACATCTGCAGCGTGCGCGGGATGGGCGTGGCCGACATCGTCAGCGTGTCGACTGCCGCCCGCATCTGCCGGAAGCGCTCCTTGTGCGCCACGCCGAAGCGCTGCTCCTCGTCGATGATCACGAGGCCAAGGTCCTTGAACGCGACGTCGCGCTGCAGCAGCCGGTGCGTACCGATGGCGATGTCGACTGAGCCGCCGGCGATGCCCGCGACGATAGCGCGCTGCTCGCGAGCGCTGCGGAAGCGCGAGAGGACAGCGACCTCGATGGGGAATCCGCTCATGCGCTCGCGGAAGGTCTGGCCATGCTGCTCGGCGAGCACGGTCGTGGGCACGAGCACCGCCACCTGCCGCCCCACCGTAACGGCCTTGAAGGCGGCGCGCACGGCGACCTCGGTCTTCCCGTAGCCCACGTCGCCCGCGATCAGGCGATCCATCGGCCTGGGCGCCTCCATATCCGCCTTCACGTCCGCGATCGCCTGCAGCTGGTCGGGTGTCTCCACGAAGGGGAAGGCGCCCTCCATCTCCAGCTGCCAGGGGCTGTCGGCGGCGCAGGCGTCCCCCTGCGCGATCGCGCGGCGTGCGTACAGGTCGAGCAGCTCCCGGGCGATCTCCGCGACCTCGCGCTGCACGCGCCGCTTCGTGCGTGCCCATTCCTGCGAGCCGAGGCGCGTGAGCGCGGGGGGACGATCGCTCGGCCCGACGTAGGCGCTCACGGCCTCCAGCTGGTCGGTGGGCACGAGGAGGCGGTCGCCCTCCGCGTATTCGAGATCGAGGTACTCGCGCTCGATGCCCTCGCTCGTGCGTTGCGTGAGCCCCGCGAAGCGCGCGATCCCGTGGTCGATGTGCACGACGAAGTCGCCCGGCCGCAGGGTCGCGAGGATGCCCGGAGTGACGCCGCTGCGGCGCCGTTGCGGGCGTCGCTGCCGCCGCAGCCCGAACACCTCCTCATCGCTGACGAGCGCAAGTGCCTCGCCGAGGAGGAAGCCGCCGCCTGCCGTCGCGGGCGTGACCACAACGGTACCCGCCTCCGGCGCGCCGTCGAGTGCGTGCAGCAGGCGCGGCGCGAAGCCCGCTTCCTCCATCAGCTCGGCGAGACGCAGGGCCTGTTGCGAGGCAATCACAACCGACCGTCCCTCCTCCGCCCATGCTGCCGCCTGCGATACCACCTCGCGGATGCGCCCGCTGAAGGCTGGCGGTGCCGCGAACGGCAGGCGCTTGGCGCCGAGGCGCTCTGTCCCGAAGCGGTACAGCTCCACGCGCGCGGCGTGCGCGTCCAGCCTTCGCCGCATGTCGTCGGGGTCGAGGTTGACGCGGGGGAGGCCGGCGGGAATCTCACCGCGCTGTTCGAGCGCGGCACGTGCCTCCTCCTGGTGGCGGAGATGCTGGGCGAGCGCGGCCTCACCGTCCTGTGCCTCGTCGACGACGATCAGGCTGCCCCGCGCGAGGTGATCGAAAGCGGTCGCGCGGTTCAGGAGCGGCTCGAAGTAGCCGGGGAAGTTGCTGCGCTCCCCGTTGCCCAGCAGCTCCAGCTCCTGGGCGACCGCCTCCGCGCCTTCTCCGTCGATTGCGATCGCTTCGCGCAACTGGCGCGCGCGCGCCTGTGCGGTAGGGGTATGGCTTGCGAGCGGTGGCAGCAGTGCCGACTCGACGCGCGCGATGCTCCGCTGCGTGGCCAGATCGATGCGCCGGATGCTCTCGATCTCGTCGCCGAAGAACTCGATCCGCAGCGGCTCCTCGGCGCCCGCGGGGAACACGTCGAGGAGGCCGCCACGGCGGGAGGCTTCGCCCGGCTCGCTCGCCAGCGCCTCGAAGCGGTAGCCTGCCGCTTCGAGGCGGTGCTGCAGCGCTTCGGGCGGGAGTGTCGCCCGTACCCGCACTTCCGTACCCGCTTCCTCGAGCTCCGGCCCGGCGCGGAACTCGGAGAGTGCCGCCCAGGAGGTGACGATGGCTGCGCGCCCTCCCGCGCGCAGCCGACGCAGTGCCCGATCGCGCTCGGCGACGGCGGCGGGGTCGTCCTCCGCGAGCTCGTAGGGCAGCCGCTCCCCTTCCGGCAGGCGCGCGACGGGAACGTCTCCGGCGTAGAGCGCCAGCTCCTCGACGAGCACGGCGGCTCGCCCCGGCGTCGCCGCCAGCGCCAGCGTGGGGCCTGTATGCATGGCCGCGAGTGCCGCGATCGTCACCGCTTTCGCCGTCTCCGGCGCGCCGATCCGGAGCGGTTGGCGGCCATGCGCGAGCGCTTCGAGATGCGCTTCGACGGCACTCCGCACGCCCACCAGCTGCCCCGTCATGTTCGCTCCAACGCCCTCAGGCCCGAGCGCAACACGCTCCGGCATCGTCCTCACTGTAGGGCAGCGATGGGGAGGGGGCTACGCTACGGCTGCGGAGACGGCGCGGCGGCGTGCTGCGCCTCGTCGAGCGCTTCCGCGAGGTGCAGCACGCGCGCGTCGATGCTGGCCTCGCGGATGGCTGCCTCGTACTGCATCTGGCAGCCGGGGTTCGCGGTCACGACGAGGTCTGGGCGGCGCTCGCGGAACTGCGCCGCCTTGCGCGCTCGTAGCTCGCCCGACATGGCTGGCTGGACCAGGCTGTAGAGGCCCGCTGCCCCGCAGCACATGTCGGTGCCCTGCGTTTCGATGAGTTCGCAGCCCGCGAGTGCGCTCAGCAGGGCGCGCGGCTCGTCGCGGATGCCCTGCGCGTGCGCGAGGTGGCAGGCGTCCTGGTAGGCGACGCGCGCGCGCAGCGTCCCTGGCGGCGTCTCCCGTCCCGCGAGGTACTCGCTGAGGTCGACGATACGAGCGGCCACCGCCCGCGCCCGCGCGGCGAAGGTGGTGTCCTCCGCGAGCAGCTCGCCGTACTCCTTCAGCGCCGCGCCGCAGCCCGCGGAGTTGACAACGATCGGGGCCACGCCCGTCCGCTCGAAGGCGACGATGTTGATGCGGGCAAGCCGCCGGGCCTGGGTGAGGTCGCCGTCGTGCGCGCTGAGCGCGCCGCAGCAGCGCTGCTCCCGCGGCGCCGCCACGCTCGCGCCTGAGCGCTGTAGCACGCGCACGCTCGCACGGTGCACGTCGCCGAAGAGCTCGCTCATGATGCAGCCCGTGAAGAGCGCGACCGCCTCTGATTCCGCCGATTCGGGGGCGTCGCTGGCGCGGAAGGGACGCCCGGGGCGGCCCAGCTGCGCTTCGAGGCGTCCCAGCGGCCCGGCGAAGCGCAGGAAGCCGCTCGCCCGCGCGAGCCTCCGCAGCCGCGATCGCGCGAACCAGCGCACGGGGGCGAACGCCGCCGCCAGCACACGCGGTCGTGCGATCACGTTGCGGAGCAGGAAGCGCCGCAGCTGCCGTCCCCGCCTGCCGGCCGGCGGGGCGGCGTTGATCTGTGCGCGGGCGCTCTCCATGATGCGTCCGTAGGGCACGCCGCTTGGGCAGACGGCCTCACACGCGCGGCACTGCAGGCAGAGCTCCCAGTGGCTCTGGACAGCCGCCGTGAGAGGGACGCGCTCGTCCGCCACGGCGCGCGCGAGGTGGATGCGCCCACGCGGCGATTCCGCCTCCAGCCCCGTGATGACGTAGGTGGGGCAGGCGTTGACGCAGAGGCCGCAGTGGACGCACTTCGCCAAGTCCGCGTCGGCGGGGGCTTCTGTGGCGAGCGGCCAACCGGTCATCGTGGATGCATCCTAGAGCCCGCCGACGAAGCGCCCGGCGTTGAGGCGTCCGTCGGGGTCGAAGGCGGCCTTCACCGCCGCCATGCGTGCGAACGGCCGTGGGCGCCCCCAGACGTCGAGTACGCCCTGCAGGGCCGGTGGCAGGCGCTCCGCGATCACGGCGGCGCCGCTCTCCGCGACCGTCGCGCGCAGCCGTTCGGTGGCGTCCACGACCGCCTGCGCCTCGGGAACGGCGTCAGGCTCCCAGGTCGCGCGCACTTCGCGGGCAAGGGGCCGGACGAGCAGGCGAGACGGTGCGAGCGCTTCGAAGGCGGTGGCGGTTGCCGCGATCGCGCTGGTCGCGCATGAGGAACGCAGGGTGAGCGCGTCGCCCTCGGCGAAGCCGAGGTCGCGCGCTGCGAGGTACATGCGCTCGTCGCATGCGGTCAGCTCCGCGCGGGCGGCGGCTTCCGCCCCGGGGACGGCCTCGACGGCGAGCCGCACAAGGCCGTCCCAGCCGTGCTCCGTGCGCATGAGGTCGAGCAGCTCGGGCCGGAGGTCGGCGCGGGAGAGCCGCTCCGCCAGCACCTGCCCCTCGTCGAGCGAGGCCACGCTGAAGCGCAGGTCGGTGGTCTCCGGGTGGGGCAGCACGCGCAGCGCGACCGACGTGATGATTCCGAGCGTACCGAGAGCGCCGCACCAGAGGCGCATGAGGTCGTAACCGGTCACGTTCTTGACCACCCGTCCGCCTGCCTTCACCAGCTCGCCGTCGGCGCGCAGCACCGTCATCCCGAGCACGAAGTCGCGCGGGGGGCCGTAGCGCGTGCGCAGCGGCCCGCCCATCCCCACCGCCAGCGCGCCTCCGATCGTCGCCTCTTCCGCATGGGGCGGGTCGAACGGCAGGCGCTGGCCTGCATCCCTGAGTCGCGCGTCGAGGGCGGCGAGCGTCACACCCGCGGGTGTGACGGCGGTCAGGTCTGCGGGTTCGTGCTCGATCTCGCCCGCCAGCGCGGCACGCAGATCGAGCAGGGCGAAGCGCCCGCGGGGTGGGTTCCCCAGCGCGAGCTGGGTGCGCCCCCCCGCGGGCGCGAGCGTGCGACCATCGCGCTCGGCGACGGTCGCACGCAGGGCGTCAAGGCTCGCGGGTATGATCACAGTCTCCGGCGCACTGCCGCCCACGAGCGGCGGGGCCAGGGCGGCCAGCTCAGACATAGGCATCGGGCCCCGCCGCCGCGAGCGCGCTCGCCTGCTGCGCCATCTCGCCGCAGCCCGTGCCTTCGGGCAGCACCTTGCAGGGGTTGAAGCCGCCGCTGTTTCCGAAGACGCCGCGCACGCGCCCCATGTTTTCGAGGTCGGCCTCGGTGTAGAGCCAGGACATGAAACGCCGCTTTTCGAAACCCACGCCGTGCTCGCCGGTGAGCGCGCCGCCCGCATCGACGCAGATGCGCATGATCTCCGCGCCTGCTTCGAGCACGCGCGCGTTGGCGCCCCGCGTGCGTTCGTCGAAGAGGAGACAGGGGTGCAGGTTGCCGTCGCCTGCATGAAACACGTTCGCTACCGGGAAATCGTAGCGCTCGCCGATCTCCGTCACGGCGCGCATCGTCTCGACCAGGCGCGAGCGCGGCACCACGCCGTCGAGCAGGTAGTAGTTGGGAGCAAGCCGTCCCAGCGAGCCGATGGCGCCCTTACGACCTTTCCACAGCAGCTCGCGATCGGCGGGATCGGTGGCCATGCGAATCTCTGTCGCGCCGTGCCCGCGGCAGGCCGCCAGCGCGCGCTCGACCTGCGCCCCCACCACCGCCTCGACGCCGTCCAGCTCGATGAGCAGCACAGCGCCGGCGTTGGGTGGGTAGCCGCAGCCCAGTCCCGCTTCCACGGCCTGCAGTGTGACTTTGTCGATCATTTCGAGGGCGGCGGGCACGAGCCCGGCGCCGATCACCGCCGAGACCGTCTCGCTCGCGGCCTCCGGATCTTCGAAAATGGCGAGGAGCGTGACGACCGTCTCGGGCACTGGCAGCAGGCGCGCCACGATCTTCGTCGCGATCCCCAGCGTCCCCTCGGAGCCGACGAAGAGGCCGCGCAGGTCGTAGCCGGCGGGCTCGGGACCGTGGCTCCCCAGCCACTCGATCTCCCCGCCGGCGGTCACGACCTCCAGGCCGGGCACATGGTTCGTCGTCACGCCGAGGGCAAGGCAGTGCGGCCCGCCCGAGTTCTCCGCGACGTTGCCGCCGATTGTGCAGGCCTTCTGGCTGCTCGGGTCGGGCGCATAAAAGAGGCCATGTTCGGCGGCGGCCTCCGACAGCTGGATGTTGGGCACGCCCGGCTCGACGATAGCGATGCGCTCGACGGAGTCGACGGAGAGGATGCGCCGCATGCGCGTGGTCGCAACGACGACGCCGCGGCGCGCGGCCACGGCGCCGCCGCTCAGCCCCGTGCCCGCGCCCCGTGGCGTGACGGGGACGTCCAGCTTGTTGCAGGCGCGTACGACGCCCTGGACCTGTTCGGCGTCCGCGGGAAAGGCGACGGCGTCGGGCAGCGCGCGGTCGATCGCGCCGTCGATCTCGTACACGAGCAGGTCTTCGGGCAGGTGGAGGACGTGCTCCCGCCCCACGACGGCGCGCAGGTTCCTGAGCAGCTCCCGGCTTGCGCTCATGTGCCAGCCCCTATGTGGCAGCTGCTGCAGATTCCGAAGATGGCGAAGTGGTGGAGGTCGGCCTGGAAGCCGAAGTCGCGCTGCACGTGCTCTGCGAGCCCGTCGAGGTACTCGCGGCTGAGCATCTGCGTACCGCGGCAGCGTGAGCAGATGAGGTGATGGTGTGACTCGCCCGAGGACCACTCGAAGAGGAGGTCGTCGCCGCCCATGTCGGTGGCCGTGGCCAGATGGAGATGTTTGAGCATCTCCACCGTGCGGTAGATGGTGCTGAGGTCTACCACGGGGTAGACGGCGCGAACCTCCCTGGCGATCTCGGTGGCGCTGAGGTGGCGCTTCGCGTGGCGCAGCACGGAGGCGACGAGCAGGCGCTGCGGGGTCACACGGTAGCCCGCCTTGCGCAGGATCGCCGCCGTCTCCTGTTCGCACGCCATCGGGCCAGCCTACTCTACAGCTGCGGCCCCGTGCCCACGCTGCGCCGTGGTGGTGCCTACCAGATGCCGAGTGCCATCTTCACGTCTTCGCTCGCCATCGTGCGCGGATCCCACGGCGGGTTCCAGACGATCTCGACGTCGACGTCCTCGACGCCGGGGAGGTCCTTCACCTTCGCGTAGACCGCGCCGCGGATGATGGGCCCGAGCGGGCACCCGGGGCTCGTAAGCGTCATGGTCACGTTCACGGTGCCCTGGTCCCACTCGATGCCGTAGACGAGGCCGAGGTCGACGATGCTCATGTCGATCTCGGGGTCTTTCACCTCGCGAATACGCTCGCGGAGCTCCTCTTCGGTCGGTCGCGTCTTCGTCTCGGTGTCTGCCATCTCAGTCTCCTCCTGTGGTCGCCGTTTGCTGGCTGCCGTCGTCGTTGAGGTCCAGGGCTTCGCGCAGCACCTTCCAGCAGAGGAGCGCGCACTTCACCCGGATGGGGAACTTTGCTACACCGTGCAGTGCTTCGAGGTCGCCGAGGGCGGGGTCGGGGTCGGCGGACTCGACGAGCTGAGCCTCGAACAGCCGCAGGAGGCGGCCCGTCTCGGCGATCGTCGCGCCGTGGATCCGCTCGGTCATCATCGAGGCACTGGACTGGCTGATCGAGCAGCCCTGGCCGCGGAAGGCGACCTCGCTGATGACGCCGTCCTCGACGGCGAGGTCGAGCTGCACCTCGTCGCCACAGATGGGATTCGAGCCCTCCGCCCGGTGTGTAGGGCAGGCGAGCCCGCCCGCGTTTCGCGGCCTCCGGTAGTGATCGAGGATCACCTCGCGGAAGAGCTCGTCAAACGGCGGTTCGGCTCTCGACATACCCAAAGACCCGCTTTGCTTCGTCGAGCGCTTCGACGAGGATGTCGATTTCGCGCTCTTCGTTGTAGAGGTAGACGCTCGCGCGATTGGTTGCGGGCACGTCCAGGTGGCGCATCAGCAGCTGTGCGCAGTGGTGACCCGCGCGGATGGCCACGCCGCGTGCGTCGACGATGGTGCTGACGTCGTGCGGGTGCACGCCTTCGAGCGTGAAGCTCACGGCCCCGCCGCGTGTCTCCACGTCGTGGGGCCCGTGCAGCGTGATGCCGCCTGCCCGCGAGAGCGCGTCGATCGCGTAGGCGGTGAGACGCCGCTCATGCTCGCGGACGGTCTCCATACCGAGCGCGTGCAGGTAGTCGAGGGCCGCGCCGAAGCCGATGACGCCAGCGATGTTGGGCGTGCCGGCCTCGAACTTGTGCGGGGTATCTGCCCAGGTCGAGCCTTCCGGCCGCACGATCGCGATCATCTCGCCGCCGCCCAGGAAGGGCTCCATCTCCGCGAGCAGGCCGGGGCGTGCCCAGAGTGCGCCCACGCCCGTTGGCCCCAGCATCTTGTGCGCCGAGAAGGCGAACACGTCACAGCCGAGCGCCTCCACGTCCACGGGCAGGTGGGGGGCACTCTGGGCGCCGTCCACGAGCAGGAGCGCCCGCGCGGCGTGCGCCATCTCCGCGATCTCCGCGATCGGGTTGATCGTCCCCAGCACGTTCGACATGTGCGTGACGCTCACGAGCTTCGTGCGCGGGCCGATGAGCCGCCGGAGCGAGTCGAGGTCCAGCCGCCCCTCTGCGTTGATGCCGGCGTAGCGGAGGTTGGCACCGGTGCGTGCTGCCAGCAGCTGCCAGGGCACGATGTTGGAGTGGTGCTCCATGAGCGTGAGCGCGATCTCGTCGCCCTCGCCAAGGTTGGCGTCCCCCCAGGCACGGGCCATGAGGTTGATCGACTCCGTCGTGTTGCGGGTGAAGATGACATCCCCGGCGTTCACCGCGCCGATGTGCTCCGCGGCCTTCGCGCGTACCGCCTCGTACGCCTCCGTCGCCTCGGCGGCGAGGGTGTGGATGCCGCGGTGGATGTTCGCGTTCTGCGTCTCGTAGTAGCGCGTGAGCGCGTCGATCACGGCGCGCGGCTTCTGCGTGGTTGCGGCGTTGTCGAGGTAGACCAGGGGGTGGCCGTTGACCTCACGGTGGAGGATGGGGAAGTCCTCCCGCAGCCGCGCCGTCTCGATGGCGCTCAAGTGCCCCGCCCCAACGTCTGCAGCTTCGCCTCCACGAGCGTGGTCAGATCCTCGCGTACGTCCTCGCTGTGCGTGCCGCGGTCGAGCACTTCGCCGAGGAACCCGCGCACCAGCAGGCCCACCGCGTCCTCGCGCGTGAGACCCCGCGACTGGATGTAGAAGAGCTCCTCGTCGTTGACGGGGCCGGCGGCGGCGCCGTGGCTGACGCGCTTCACGTCGTTCGTGAGGATTTCGAGCACGGGGTCGCTGTCGGCCTTGGCCGTGCGGCTCAGGAGGAGGTTGCGGTTCACCTGGTTGGCGTCGGCGCCCCGAGCCCCGAGCCCCACGCGCGTCACGCCGTAGTAGACGGCCCGCGAGCGACCACCGAGCCCTGCCTTGAAGAGCAGGTCGCTGCGCGTGTCGGCGGCGACGTGGTCCTGGAGCGTGTCGAAGTCGATGTGCTCGGCGCCCCCGCCGACGGAGAGGCCGTAGAGCTCGCTGCTCGAGCCACGCCCTTCGAGCGACGATGTGATGTGGCTCTTCACGATGCGCCCGCCCGTCACGAGACTGAGGCTCGTCACCGCTGCGTTGCGCTCCGTGAGTGCCCGCTGCGTGGCAAAGACGCGCGTCTGCGCTCCCCAACGGTGCAGGGATGTGTAGCTCACGGCCGCCCCCGGCCCCACCAGGATCTCGACGGCGGGCAGGGCGGCGAGTTCGCCTGCTCCCGAGCGGTACTCTTCGATGACGGACAGGCGGCTGCCGGCGCCTGCCACGATGAGCGTATGCGGCGTCGCGAGTGCTCCTGCCGCTGCGAATTCGCGCGTGATGCGCACCGGCGCGCCGATCTCGGCGCCGGCTGCGGTCCGGATGAGAACGCCGCCGTGCAGGAAGGCGTAGTGGAGCGCCGTCAGGCGGCTCTCGCCGGCAGCGACGGCCTCACCCAGCCTGGCAAGGGCGCCCGCCTCCGCTTCCCCGAAGTCCGCCAGCGTCAGCCCTTCGGGCGCATCTCCGCGGGCGTCGGTCGCGCCGTCGTGCAGGATGAGTGCAGCGGTTGCGAGGGCGCTCCCCGTTAAGGCGGCGGGCGCCGCCTCCGGCGGGGTGAAGCGCGCGAGGTCGAGGCTGGCCGTGTCGATGTACTTCCAGGGGCGGTCGAACCGGGGGGAAGGCATCGCCGTGGCCTTGAGCGCCTCGACTGCGCGCGCGCGCAGGGCGGCGACGGTTGCGCCGTCGCCCAGCGCGCTGCCGAGGGCGCGGCTTGCCTCGGGGGTGAGCGCGTCTCCGGGGGCGGGTGTGCTCAGAGCTGATGTCATGCGGTTCGCACTCCCTGGCGCGGGCGTGTTGCGGCTGCCGTCTCCGGCCCCGCTCCCTGTGGCGGCGGCGCTGCCGGCCCTAGCCGATGGCGCCTTCCATCTGCAGTTCGATGAGCCGGTTGAGCTCGACCGCGTACTCCATCGGCAGCTCCTTCACGATCGGCTCGACGAAGCCGTTGACGATCATCTTGGCGGCGGCGTCCTCGCTCAGCCCGCGGCTCTGCAGGTAGAAGAGCTGCTCTTCGCTCAGCTTGGAGACGTAGGCCTCGTGCTCGATCGACACGTCGGGCGCGTCCACCTCCATCGTCGGGTAGGTGTCCGAGCGGGACTCCTCGTCGAGGAGGAGCGCATCGCAGCGCACGCTCGAGCGCACGTTGTCGCAGCCTTCGTACACCTTCAGCAGGCCGCGGTAGCTGGTACGCCCGCCGTCCTTGCCGAGCGACTTCGAGACGATCGTGGAGGTGGTGTTGGGAGCCATGTGGATGATCTTGCCGCCGGCGTCCTGGTGCTGGTCCTTGCCTGCGAACGCGAGCGAGAGGATTTCGCCGTGCGCGCCCGGCTCCATCAGGAACACGCTCGGGAACTTCATCGTGAGCTTCGAGCCGAGGTTGCCATCGACCCACTCCATCACCGCGTCCTCGTAGGCGGCGGCGCGCTTTGTCACGAGGTTGTAGACGTTCGTCGACCAGTTCTGGATCGTGGTGTAGCGCACTCGCGCGCGCTTCTTCACGACGATTTCGACGACTGCGCTGTGGAGCGAGTCGCTGCTGTAGGTGGGCGCGGTGCATCCCTCGACATAATGTACTTGGCTACCCTCGTCCGCGACGATGAGCGTGCGCTCGAACTGCCCCATGTTCTCGGTGTTGATGCGGAAGTAGGCCTGCAGGGGGATATCGACCTTCACACCCGGTGGCACGTAGATGAACGACCCGCCCGACCAGACAGCGCTGTTGAGGGCGGCATACTTGTTGTCGCCCGCAGGTACGATCGTGCCGAAGTACTCGCGCACGATCTCCTCGTGCTCGGCGAGCGCCTGATCCATACCCAGGAAGATGACGCCGAGCTTCTCCAGATCCTCGCGGATGTTGTGGTAGACGACCTCGGAGTCGTACTGCGCGCCCACGCCGGCGAGGAACTTCTTCTCCGCCTCGGGGATGCCGAGCTTGTCGAACGTCCGGCGGATGTAGTCGGGCACGTCGTCCCAGGAGCGCTCGTCGCGGTCGGTCGCGCGCACGAAGTAGTGGATGTTGTCGAAGTCGAGCGTATCGAGGAGGTTCGTGCCCCAGGGCGGGTTCTCTTTCTCGATGAAGAGTTCGAGGGCGCGCAGGCGCTGCTCGCGCATCCACTGCGGCTCGTTCTTCAGGTCGGAGATCGTGTTCACGATCTCGGGGGTGAGCCCCTTGTGCGCCTTGAAGAGCGCCGCCTCCTCGTCGTGGAAGCCCCACTTGTAGCCGTCTTCGCGGACCAGTTCCGGTGCTGCCGTCATCGCCCTCTCCCTTCAGGCCGTCGAAGCGGTTGCTTCGATGGCGTCGTAGCCGCCTGCTTCGAGCTCTTCCGCGAGCTCAGGCCCGCCCGATCGTACGATGCGCCCGTCGATGAGCACGTGCACAAACTGCGGCGTGATGTAGCTCAGGAGCCGCTGGTAGTGCGTGATCAGCAGCAGCCCCATGTCGTCGTTCATGAGCGCGTTGACGCCGTCCGCGACCGTGCGCAGGGCGTCGATGTCGAGCCCCGAGTCGGTCTCGTCCAGCACCGCCATACGCGGCTGCAGCATGGCCAGCTGGAGCATCTCCGCGCGCTTCTTCTCGCCCCCGCTGAAGCCGTCGTTGAGGTAGCGGCGGGCGAAGTCGCGGTCTACCTTGAGCAGTTCCATCCTGGCGAAGAGCTCCTGCCGGAACTCGCGGACGGGCACGTCCTCGCCGCGTACGGCGTTCACCGCCTGACGCAGGAAGTTCACGACCGTCACGCCCGGAACCGCCATCGGATACTGGAAGGCGAGGAAGAGCCCGAGGCGGGCGCGCTCGTCCGGCGCCAGCCCCGCGAGCCGTTGACCGCGGAAGCGAACCTCGCCGCCCGTGATCGTGTAGCGGGGGTTGCCCATGAGCGTGTTCGCCAGCGTGCTCTTGCCGGATCCGTTCGGTCCCATGATGGCGTGGACCTCTCCCGGCCGGATCGTGAGGCTGAGCCCGGTCAGGATCTCCTTGCCTGCCACGCTGGCGCGCAGGGCGTCGATTTCGAGAAGCGCGGCTTCGCTCATGCTGTTCCTTTCGCGGCGCCGCTCGCGCTGCGGTGTTCTGCGCCGGTACTCATGCGGACGAGGTACTCGCAGACTGGGGAGCCGTCCACGATACGCTCGATCTGGTCGACTTCATCCCCGAGCAGCAGGCCGATCGCCTGTCGGTCGGCTTCGCACGGGAGTCGCGAGAGCTCGGCCGCCTGCGGGTAGGGGCAGGTGGAGTTGAGCAGGTGAAAGCCGTCCTCCTCCGCGTGCCAGCTTTCGAGGATGCCCTCGCTGCGCAGGCTTTCGGTCACGCACTCGACGCGCGCTTCGCCGCGCGCCTGGCCTGGCACCTCGTCACGGTGGCGCTCGGCCAGCGAGCCTGCTACACCCGAGGCCACGGCCTCGGAGAGGCGCGCGTCGCCCAGGTGCCCGAGGATGCGCGCCAGCAAGTCGGCGTAGGCGGCGGGCAGCCGGCCTGTGGCCTCGACCGTGGGGTAGTGGGCGTGGAAGGGCCGGCCCGTGGCCTGCTTCACGGGGCGCGCATCGATGAGCCCATCGGCGCGCAGGTGATCGAGGTGCCGGCGCACCGCTGCGGGCGTGATCGCGAGCGCTTCTGCCAGCTCGTCCACGCGCACGCCCGGGCGTCGCAGGATGTGCTCGAGTACGCGTTCGCGCGTTCCGTGCAGACAGCGGTCCATGCAGCGATCGTACGAGAGGGAGCGCTCGAGGGCAATCTTTAGCGCGGTTTCCGTATCTAAAGTCTTCGGGGTCGTCGCACTCCCCCGGCCTGTCGGGGTGGCCTCACACCCGCCGGTGTAGCATCCTGCGGATGCCGCAGCAGGCGCTGCTCGTCTGTGCCGTCCTTCTCTTTGGAGCGTGTGCGGGGAGCGAGGGTGGCGGAGGTGGTGGAGGCGAGCCCCCGACCGGGCGCGCCCGCCCGGCACCCTGCAGCGTGGGCGGGGACGCCTCGCCGGGTGCTTCGGACTGGCCTTGGCCCAACTACGACATCAGCGGCAGTCGCGCCACCTTTGCCTCGGCGATCACCTCCGCCAACGTGAAGACGCTCGGGGAAGCGTGGCGCTACGAGCTGCCGCGCGGCGGGCCGTTCGGTGCCGCTGCGACTACACCCGTCATCACCGGCGGCGTGATCTACCTCGGTGACCTCTTCACGAACGTGCACGCCATCGATCTCCAGACCGGTGCGCGGCGCTGGGTGGTCGAGGTCGACCGGAACGTCTACGGGCCTAGTGGCGTGGTCGTGTGGGGCGGCTGCATCTTCGCCAACCACGAGGGGAAGGCGATCGCGGCCTACCGCGCGAGCGATGGCGAGCGCCTCTGGCGGACCGATATTCTCGCCAACGGTGGCCAGG
Organism: Tepidiformaceae bacterium; assembly: GCA_963422605.2. GTDB lineage: Bacteria > Chloroflexota > Dehalococcoidia > Tepidiformales > Tepidiformaceae > UBA2991. The sequence continues at coordinate 448 of CAXXUF010000001.1, read as the reverse complement.
TGAACATCCAGCCATCCGTGGCGAAGGGCGTCGTGCTCGCTGCCACCAGCTCGCTCTCGCAGCCGGGCGCGCGCGGCACGCTCTACGGGCTCGATGCGTCCACGGGCGAGATCCGCTGGTCGTTCGACACGATAGTGTCCGAGGATCTCTGGGGAAACGCAGAGATCAACAGCGGTGGCGGCGCCTGGTACCCGCCCGCCGTGGATCTCGAGGCAGGTGTGGCCTACTGGGGCATCTCCAACCCCTACCCCTTCCCTGGCGTGCCCGGCTTCCCTAACGGTTCGAGCCGCCCTGGCGACAACCGCTGGAGTAACTCCATCCTCGCCATCGACATCGCCACGGGCGAACTGCGTTGGGGGCGTCAGGCGGTCGCGCACGACATCTTCGACCGCGACACGGTGCTCACCGGCATCGCCACTGTGGAGGGCGCGCGCACGGTCGTGATCAG